>NZ_JBFAJA010000003.1:0-35643 GCF_040654975.1 Dactylosporangium sp. NPDC050588
CGGTAGCGGCGGCGCCGCTACCCGGTAGCGCCGCCGCTACCCACCCCGCTACCAACCTGGCCAGCCGCTACCCACCGAGGTAGCGGGTAGCGCCAGCAGCCCTCTGCACCCAAAAACAGCCTCTGGAGGCCGTTCCGTGCACACCCTCGCCGCTACCGCTACCAGCAACGCCGCCGCAAGCGGCCTGCTAATCCTCCTCCTGACCATCGTGACGCTCGGTTACCTCGCCGCGTGCTGGCTCTGGCCGTTCGTCGCCTGCCGCCGCTGCTCCGGCACCGGCAAACGCCGCGCCCTCATCGGCCGTGCGTTCGGCATCTGCCACAGATGCGACGGCACCGGCCGCCAGCTCCGCCCCGGCCGCCGCGCCCTCAACTACCTCCGCACCGTCCGCGCCAACGACCGCAACCGCACCGGTGGCACCCGATGAGCCGCCTCACCCGGCGCGGACGCAGCGGCCTCGGCGCCGTAGGGCACCCCGACTGGTGCGCCGGAGGACACCGCTGCAACCTCGGCGAGCACCGCGCCGACCCCTTTGTGGTCAGCGTCCCCGGCCTCGGCCGCGCGCTGCTCACCCGCGTCCGCGCCACCGACGGCCGGGAGCACGCGGAAGTGACCCTCACGGTCGCGCTCGCCGCCGCTGAGCCGTACGCGCGCCGCCAGCTGCTCGACCTGACCACCGACCTGACGCGCGTGCTGGAGCGGGCGACCCGCGCCAGCGCCCGACCCGAGGGAGGAATCCGCAATGGCTGACGCACAACCGTTGCTGCGCAACGCGATCGACTACATCGGGCGCGGCTGGCCGGTGTTCCTGCTCGGCCGCGGCAAGCGCCCGATCGCCAACTGCAACGGCTGCCGGACCGCCGGACCGGACCACGACCGCGACGCCTGCCCCTGCATGTTCTGCCACGGCCTGTACGCCGCGACGCTCGACCCGCAGCGCGTCACCGCGATGGTCGCCGCGCAACCTGACGGGCTGCTCGCGGTCCGGACCGGCGCGGTCGCCGGTCTGGTCGTGGTCGACATCGACCCGGGTCACGGCGGCGCCCTCGACCCGGCGCTCATGCCGGAAACGGCCTGTGTGGCCACGGGAAGCGGCGGGTGGCACCTGTACTACCGCCACCCGGGAACGGCCGTCCTGAACAGTCAGGGACGCCTCGGCGAGGGCATCGACGTCCGGGGTGACGGCGGGTACGTCGTGGCGCCGCCGTCGATCCACCCGCGCACCGGCCACCCGTACCGCTGGATCGGCGACCGGCCAGTGGTCGAGATGCCCCCGGCCCTCGTCACGGCCTGCCGACCCGCGCCGGCCGCCGCGACGTCGGCGAGCACGACCAGGGCGACGAGCTCGACGCCGGCCGGGGGCATCTCATCACCCGACGCGCTGCTGCGCTCCCTGCTCGACACCGTCCGCCGCGCGCCGAAGGGCCGCCGCCGCGCCACGCTCTACGGCTCCGCCCGGGGCGTCGCGCGGATGGTCGCGGCCAACGCCATCAGCACCCGAGACGCGCTGAACGCCTTGTACGAAGCCGGAATCAGCGCCGGACAGACCGACCGCGAAACCCGCGCCGCCATCACCGGCGGCTTCCGAGACGAAGGAGTGGCAGCGTGACCACCGAACCCGTTGACGGCGCCGCGATCCTTGACCGCCTGCACGCCGTCATCACCCGCTACGTCGTGCTCCCGTCGCCCGAAGCCATCGACGCGGTCGTGCTGTGGATCGCCGCGACCCACGCCATGCCCGCATGGGCACACGCGCCCCGGCTGGTCATCCGCGCGCCGGAGAAGCGCTGCGGGAAGTCCCGGCTCCTCGACGTGGTCGAGGGCATGTGCTGCAACCCGCTCATGACCGTGAACGCCTCATCGGCCGCCGTGTACCGCGCCATCGGTACCGACGAGCCGCCCACGCTCCTGGTGGACGAGGCCGACACCATCTTCGGCGGGAAGAACGCCGAAGCGAACGAGGACCTCCGCGGACTGCTCAACGCCGGACACCAGCGCAACCGGCCCGCGATCCGCTGGGACAGCAACGCGCACCGGCTGGAGAAGATCCCCACATTCGCGATGGCAGCGCTCGCCGGCATCGGCGCTATGCCCGACACCATCGAGGACCGCGCCGTCGTCGTGCGGATGCGCCGGCGGATGGCGGGCGAGACGGTAGCGCCGTACCGGCACCGCCGCGACGGGCCGGTGCTGCGGAAGGTGGCCGGCGAACTGTTCCAGTGGCTTCGGGGGCATCTCGCCGAGCTGGAGCGCGCGGAGCCCGCGATGCCCCTGGAGGATCGCGCCGCCGACACGTGGGAGCCGCTGATCGCGGTCGCCGACCTCGCGGGCGGCAGCTGGCCGACGCGCGGCCGGGCCGCCGCGACCGTCCTCACCGCCGAAGCCGAGGACACCGGCCACGTCTCGACCCGCGTCCGACTCCTGGCGGACATCCGGACCGCGTTCACGACGCTCGGCGACCCGGGCGCCGCGACCACGGCCGAGCTGCTCGCCGCGCTCAACGACGACCCGGAAGGACCGTGGCAGGGCTTCGGCCCGGCCGGGATGACCGGCAAGCGTCTCGGCGACCTGCTGCGGGAGTTCGGCATCAGCTCGGCCACCATCCGGTTCCCCGTCGGGCAGGCCAAGGGCTACCACCGCGAGGCGTTCGCGGACGCGTGGAAGCGCTACTGCCCCGACCGAACCGTCCCATCGGTACCAGCATCGTCTTCCCAGCTCAGCGACGGTACGGATGCCGACCCCGGTACGGGTCAAGCCGTACCGACCAAACCATCCGTACCGGCCGTGACCAGCGAAAACGAGCCTGGGACGGATGGGACGGGTACCCCCGCCATCCGCCGCATCGGAGGTGCCGCGTGACCGTCGTCGCCACCCGCAAGGCGCTCTGGAAGATCCCCGAGGCGATGGAGCAGCTCAGCATCAGCCGGACCGTCATCTACGAGCAGATCCGCGCCGGCCGCCTCCGCACCGTGAAGCAGGGCCGCGCCCGACTCGTGCCGGACAGCGCGATCTCCGAGTACGTCGCCCTGCTCGAACGGGAGGCCGCGTGACCGCGCGCAGAGGTAGGGGCGAGGGAAGCCTCTACTGGGACGAAGACCGACAGCGGTTCATCGCCGCTGTCGTGGTCGGCTACACGCCGGCCGGGAAGCGCATCGTGCGCCGGGGGAGCGGAAAGACCAAGACCGAAGCGCGAGCCAAGCTGAAGGAGGTGCTCCGCGACCACGAGGACGGCCTGGCAATCGCGCCGCAGAACTACACCGTGGCGGATGCCGTCCGGGACTGGCTGGCCTACGGCCTCAACGGGCGGTCACAGGCGACCGTGACGAAGTGCACGGGGATGTGCAACACCCACATCATCCCCGACCTAGGCGCCCGGAAGCTGCGTGTCCTGAGCGCGAGTGACGTCGACAAGTGGCTCGCCGCCAAGGCCAAGACGCTCAGCACGGCGACCCTGCAGAACCTGCACAACTACCTCAACCGGGCGATCACCAGGGCCATGGCCCGGGACAAGGTGAAGCGCAACGTCGTGGCGCTATGTGGCGTACCGACCGGGCAACCGGGCCGCCCGTCGAGGTCGCTCACGCTCGTGCAGGCGAACGCGCTGCTCGAAGCTGCCAAGGGCACGGCCGCGGAGGCGTACATCGTCACGTCCCTGCTGACCGGCGCGCGGACCGAGGAACTGCGGGCGCTCACGTGGGCGCACGTCGACCTCGTCGGCCTGGACGACGTCGAGCCGCCGATCCCGCCATCCATCCAGGTGTGGCGGTCGGTCCGGCGAGGCGGAGACACGAAGACCAAGAAGTCCCGGCGCACTCTCGCCATCCCTGCTCGGTGCGTCGTGGCGCTCACCGCGCATCAGGCGAAGCAGCGCAAGGACCGGCCGGACTGGCAGGAGACCGACCTGGTGTTCTCGACGTCGAGCGGCGCGGCGCTCGACGCGGCCAACGTCCGGCGCGCCTTCCGGGCGGTCGCCAGGAAGGCCGGGCTGACGGATCACAACTGGACGCCGCGCGAGCTGCGGCACAGCTTCGTGTCGCTGCTGTCCAGCGGGGGAATGCGGATCGAGGAGATCGCCGATCTCATGGGTCACGCCGGCACGCGGGTGACGGAGGCGGTCTACCGCCACGAGCTCCGCCCGGTGCTGCTCACCGGGGCGGTAGCCATGGACAAAATCTTCGGTGTCAGTGACCCTGACCGGACGGATTTCGGCTGAGCTGGGCGGTGGGGTCACGTCGATGCGACGTGACCCCACCTACTACTCGAATCGCACCCAATCGAGGCGAGTCAGGAGATTCTGTGCGCCGTCTCGGACCGTCACGTCAACATCGGCAAGCAACTCGTGCAGGAGCGACCGGAAGCGGTCACGATCTGCCGGCGAGCCACAGGACAACGTAAAGAACAGACCGCTCAGGGCCGAAGACAGGTGATCCGCGTACTCGCCGTCGGCCCTTTTCCAGGCGTACGCGAACAGCCGCAGCGCCGCGACGTCACCGCGTTCTAACAGCGCCTCGGCGGTCGCGTCGATCACGGCGGTGTCGCCGGCATTCAGAAGCAGGTACCGCACGGCCTCGTCCACCTGCGGGTCGCCTACGAAGCCGCTCAGTCCTCGACCAGCCTGTGCTCGGTCCGCCCAGCTGGCGGACCGAGCCAATGTCAGCAGCTCTTCCGGAGTCACAGCGTGATCATCCCCTCAGCGCCCGATCCCTGCGGAGATCGGATCTCGGCGAGGAGCTTAGGCACTCGGTTAGGCACGCAGGCATGTAAAGAGGCCCGGTCGATGTTCTCGACCGGGCCTCTCACCTGCGTGGGCGATACTGGGTTTGAACCAGTGACCTCTTCCGTGTCAAGGAAGCGCGCTCCCACTGCGCCAATCGCCCTAGCTTGGGGTGCCTCACCGTGGTGTGGCCTATCCGAGGTGGGAACGGGATTTGAACCCGTGTACACGGCTTTGCAGGCCGTTGCCTCGCCTCTCGGCCACCCCACCGTGGTCACTTGTTCCCGAGCGGACGACGAGATTCGAACTCGCGACCCTCACCTTGGCAAGGTGATGCGCTACCAGCTGCGCTACGTCCGCACCGCCCTGGCCTGTCTTGCACCCGGCGACGGATGCAAACTCTAGCCGACCGCCAACCGTCATGCCAAACCGGTATCCGGATCCGGCGCGTCGGGGTGGGGTCAGCCGGGTTGTGCGGTGAGGCCGGCGCAGGTCTGGAGGCTGTCGTACCGCTGGCTGAGCTTGGTGGCGGCGGCGCCGGTGAGCAGCTTGGGCTGGCCGGTGTCGGAGACGACGGCGGGCAGGAACTCCCGTTTGGTGACCTTGCGGTCCCGGACGGTCAGGCGCAGGACGCCGGTGTCGGTGCTCTTGGAGGTGCCGTACCAGAGGAAGTTGGCCATCCCGTAGGCGACGAACGTGGAGCCCAGCCAGCCCGAGCCCTGCAGGGTGTGGGCGTGGGAGCCGATGATCAGGTCGGCGCCGGCGGTGGAGAGCTTGGCCGCGAAGGTCTTCTGGGCGCTGTTGGCGCAGCTGTTGCCTTCGTCACCCCAGTGGTTGAAGACGATGACGAGGTCGGCCTGGGCGCGCGCGGCGGTGACCGCGGCGGTGGCGCGGGCGGCGTCGAACGCCATGGCGATGCCGGGCTTGGCGGGGCCGGCGGCCCAGCTGGAGGCGAGCTCGCTGACCTGGTTGAAGCCGAGCACGGCGATCTTCACGCCGCGGACGGTGGTCAACCAGGGCCGGTACGCCTCGTCGACGGTGGCGCCGGCCCCGAACGCCGGGTAGCCGGCCTTGTGGACGGCGTCCAGGGTGTCGAGCAGCCCGACCCGGCCGTAGTCGAGGGTGTGGTTGTTGGCGATGCTGACCGCGTCGATCCCGGCCGCCTTGAGGGCCTCGATCGCGACGGGTGTGGTGCGGAAGTGGTACGTCTTCGGCTCCTCGGTCCCGCGGGACGTGATCGCCGTCTCCAGGTTGACGATCGTGAGGTCGGCCGAGGACAGCTGCAACGCGATCGGGCCGAAGACGGTCGCCGGGTCCGCGAGCAGCTTGGCGGTCCGGTCCATGAAGTGCACGTCGCCGGCGAAGGCGAGCGTCAGGTCGACCGGGGTGGGCGACGGGGAGGCCGAAGCCGGCGCGGCGGTCGTCGAGGCGGACGACGGCGCCGGGGCGGAGGGCGCCGCGGTGGCCGTGCAACCGGCGATGAGCAGCAACGGCGCCGCGAACATCATGCGTCTCACGGCGTCACGCTATCGGGTGACCGCCCCCCTCGGTGAACGCCGCGCGACGATGCGCTAGAGTCTTCACCAGCAACGCGGACGTAGCGCAGCTGGTAGCGCATCACCTTGCCAAGGTGAGGGTCGCGAGTTCGAATCTCGTCGTCCGCTCCAAGAAAGAAGGACCACGGTCTAAGAAACACAGACCAAGGTCAGTAGGGCAGCGCCCGCCGCCGAGCCACCGGGATCGGCGTGGAAGGCGCCTTCGCCAGCAGCCACAGCGGGTTCGAGACGCCCGCGAGCGTGCCGTTCTTGAGCCGGACCTGCGAGCGCACGTAGGTGCCGGGCTGCACCAGCACCGACGTGTCGGCCGTGATCTTCGTGGACGGTGTGAGGCCGCTGCCGAGCTTGCCGGTGACGACCTCCAGTTTCGCGTCCTTCGGCAGCTTCGTCGCCGTCACGTCGACCTTCACGGGCGCCGCGCCGACCAGGACCGCGCCCATGTAGGAGACACCGCCGACGCGGAGGTCGAGGGCGCCACGGAACGAGACGAGGTCGGTGAACCAGGCCGCCCCGGCCGACAGGGCGCGCAGCAGGTCGGCGCGGCTCTTCGACGGGGACCAGACGTGGCTGACGAAGTGGTCCTCGTTGGCCGCCCAGTCGGTCGCGTCATGGTCGTCGCTGCTGCCCAGAGCGGTGAAGAAGACGCAGTTGCGGGCGGCGACGTCGTACACCCAGAGCAGATCCTCGACCGGGTCACGGCCGATCTCGACGAGGTCGGCGCCCAGGGCGCCCCGCGTCACGATCAGCTTCGCCAGCTCGTCGCGCTTCGCCACGTCCATCGGATGGTTCCAGCAGACGAGGCCGCCGTGGGCGTGCAGGCGGCGGACCATGGACCCGGTCAGGTCGGGGTCGTTGTCGCGCAGCGGCGGGCTCGGAAACGGCGGGAGGGTCAGGTCGCCGCCGAACCAGTTCAGGTGCCTGACCATCGACACCTCGAGCGCCCGGAACTGGGTGATGTCCGGGTAGCGTTTCGCGACCGCGGCGATGACCTCGGCGCGCAGCTGCTCGCCGGCCTGCCCGGCGCGGCGGGCGCGGTCGAAGGTGAGCCGGTCGACCACGAACCGGGCCTGCCGGACCTCCAGCGCCAGCCCCGTGAGGGCGTTGTCGCCGGCGGTGATGTCGGGCCACAGCGCCGCGATGTCGTCGCACAGGTCGAACGTCAGCGACTGCCACGCGCCCGCCTTCACGGGCCGCGTCACCGTGCCGACCGCCTTGTCGGCCTTGTGCGTGACCCTGGTCCCGCCGCCGATGTCGTACCGCAGCCGCAGCACCCCCTTGCCCGGCTGGTTGGACAGCTGGATCTCCAGCGTCAGCGACCCGCCGGCGAGCTGCTCGGGCAGCACGTCCAGGGTGAGGGTGGTGTCGGCGACGCAGGCGTTCGCCATCGCGTTCCAGGCGATGCCCTCCATGCGCAGCGTGCCGCCGCCGGTGGCGCTCAGGCGCAGCGCCTTCCCGGTGCCGTCGCGCGGGGAGTGCGGCGAGGCGACGAAGTCGGCGGCGTGACCGCGGGGCTTGCCGACGAGGTGCTGTTTCCACGTCCAGCCGAGCCCGTGCTCGGGCTCGGAGGCGCCGTCGAAGTGCACGGCCTGGCGGTGTCCGGCAGCCGCGATCCGGAAGTCGTGGTCGGTCCACCAGACCACGTCGACCTTGTGCTTTCGGGCCTGCTCCAGGTGCGCGGCGTAGCTGGCGAGCCCCTCGCTGAACGGCCCGTGAATGTGCGTAGCCATGCTGACCGGCAGCAGCGCGCCGGCCGAGGGTGCCGCCGAGGCGTCAGTGGCGACACCCGCGCCCGCACAGGCGGCCGCGAGCAGCACCGCGCGCCGGCTCAGCCCCGTTGCGTGATCCACTCCGTTGACGTTGCCCCGCCGCCGCCCTCACCCGCAGGTGAACAGCGAAACATCTGGGTTATGCGTCATTTGTACGATTTGACGGCGAGACGGTCGACCGGGCCGCGGCGAACGGCGACGGTTCGGCTCCTGATAGTCTCATCGGGCCGTTCTTCCTTCGGCTTTCCTGGCTTCTCGCAGCGCATACGTGAAGGAGGAGCATGGCGGACACGACCTTGTGCACGTTCGCGGAGCTGGAGTTTCTCCTCCGCTCCGCCGCCGGCCCGCACGGTGAGCGCACGGCCGCGATGGATGGCGTCCGGCGCCGTCTCGCCCTGCAGCCCGAGGCGGCCACCGACATCGTCACCGCTGCCGGGGTCGCGTCGCTGCTGGCCCGCGGCCTGTGCACCGACGAGGGCGGCGATGTCGTGCCGGGCCCGCTGGTCCTGGGCGCGGTCGCGGCCCTGGCGACGCTGCACACGACGACGGAGGCGGCCGGGTCGACCGGCGACAAGACCATCGCGATGCACGTGTTCAGCGGCACCGCCGGCCGTGTCGCGACCTACCCGGGGCCGTTCGGGCTGTTCGGGATCGAGGTCCTCGACCCGGCCGAGCCCCTCGCGTCGCCGCTGGCCAGGTTCGTCGACCGGTGCACGGCCGGCGAGGGCGAGGCGGCCGTGGCGATCGCGTCGGACGGCGCGGGGGTCGCGATCGCCCGCGACGCCGACGGCACCTGGATGCTGTCGGCGGACGACGGCTCGGGGCCGCTGTCGCCGGTCGGGCGGGACGATGTCGTCGCCGCGCTGGTGTCGCGGTTCGGCGGCACCACGGTGCGGGCCGGTGCCTCGTGACGACGGTCCGGGCCGGCGCCGCCAGTGACGTCGGCCGGGTGCGCCAGCGCAACGAGGACAGCGCGCTGGTCGTCGACGGGGTGTACGCCGTCGCCGACGGCATGGGCGGGCACGCCGCCGGTGACGTCGCCAGCGAGCTCGCCGTCGCGGCGCTGCGGCGGCTCGCGGACCTGCCGGACCGCACCCCGCAGGACGTGCACGACGAGATCGCCCGCGCCAACGCCGACATCCTCGCCTCCGCCGTCGAACACCCCGTCCGCACCGGCATGGGCACCACGGTCACCGGTCTCAGCCTCGTGCTCGACGGCGACACCGAGCGCTGGGCGGTGTTCAACGTCGGCGACTCCCGCGTGTACCGCTACGACGGCGAGGTCCTCACCCAGCTCACCGTCGACCACACCGCACCCCAGAGCGTCACCCGCCGCCGCGGCGTGATCACGCGGGCGCTCGGCACCAGACCCGCACCCCCCGCCGACCTGTGGGTCCTGTCGCCGGTGCCGGGAGAGCGCTTCGTCGTCTGCTCCGACGGCCTGCCCCTGGAGCTGACCGACGACGAGATCGCCGCCGCCCTGCGGGCCGAGCCGGTCGCCCAGGCCGCCGCCGACCTCCTCGTGCACCGGGCCGTCCTCGCCGGCGGCCGCGACAACGTCACCGTCGTCGTCGTGGACCACCTCGCGACCGGTCCGGACGCCGGGCCGCGCACCCGTGGCGCGCACGCCGCCCCCGAGGACGAGGACACCGACCCGGGCCTCATCACCTATCTCGGCCTGGACACCGACCCGCTCGGCATCCCCACGCGCCCCTGACCGCCCGCCGCGGCGGGCGGGCTGGCACCATCGGGCGATGCACCTCGGCATCGATGTCGGCACCGGCAGCACGGTCGCGGTCCTCAAGGACACCGACGGGCGGGTGGCGCCGCTGCTGTTCGGCGGGTCGCCGCTGCTGCCGTCGGCGGTGCACCTCGACGTGGCCGAGGGGGTCCTGGCGGTCGGCGCCGCCGCGCTCCGGGGCGGGGCCGGGGATCCCGAGCGGTTCGAGCCGCATCCGAAGACGCACGCCGCCGCGGAGAGCGTGCGGCTCGGCGGGGTGGACGTCCCGGTCGTGCACCTGTTCGCGGCGATCCTGTGGGCCGTGCACGCCGAGGCGCTGCGGGTCACCGGCGGGGCCGCGCTGCAGGAGGTCGCCCTCACCCACCCCGCGTCCTGGGACGCCCACGCCCGCGGCGCGCTGCTGACCGCCGCGTCCATGGCGGGGTTGCCGGCCGCCAGGCTCGTGCCGGCACCGGTCGCGCTCGCCGGCGCCCTCGCCGCGCGGGTGCCGGTCACGTCAGGGCGGAGTTTCATCACGTACGAGCTGGGCGCCGCCACCTTCGAGACCGCCGTCGTCCAACCCTCCGCCGGCGTCCCACGGATCGTCGCCTCCGCGGGCCTGGCGGGCGCCGGCGGCCTGGACCTCGACGCGGCGATCGCCGCCCACCTGCGCGCGGCGGCCCCGGGCGGCGGCTCCGGCGCCGGGCGGCGGCTCCTGGACCAGGCGCGGCGCGCGAAGGAGCTCCTGGCCACGGGCGAGCCCGTCACCGTCCGCGTCGCCGCCGGCGTCGACGTGACCCTGACCCCGGCCGACCTGGAGCGGATCGCGACGCCCCTGCTGCGCCCCACCGCCGAGCTGACCCTGCGCACCATGCGGGCCGCCGGCGTCGACGAGACGTCGATCGAAGGCGTGTACCTGGCCGGCGGCGCCACCCTCCTGCCGCTCGTCGCGACCCTGCTCCACCGCGTCACCGGCATCGAGCCGGTCGCCGCCGAGCACCCGAAGCTCGCCGCCGCCGAGGGCAGCCTGGCGGTCCTGAGCGGGTTCCCCCGGCAGGCGGCCGCCCCCGCCCCCGCGCAGCCGGCGCCGAGACGGCCGGGCCGCGACGGCGCGCACCTGTGGAGCTGGCTGCCGGACCCCTGGGCGGTGGTGCCCGGCGACGTGTGGCGGGACGCGCCGGTCCACCCGCTGCACCTCGGCCTGCCCTCCGGCAGTGGCTGGACGATCCGCGCCCGCCTCACCGAACCCGAGCGGACCGTGTTCCTCGCCCGGGCCGGCGGCCCGCTGCTGTTCCGCAGCGTCGAAGGGCTCACGGAGTACCTGCTGGACGACGACACCCACGAGCTCGCCGCCGTCCCGGGCTGGGACGCCGCCCGCGAGCGGTTCGTGACGCTCGTCAGCCACCCCGGCGACGAGGACCTGATCGACCTGGACCTGGTGCAGTACAACCTCGGCCACCCGCCGCAGCAGTGGCTGCCCGACCTGCTGATCGGCGCCCGGGACGTCGCCGTCGAGCTGGCCGACGCGTTCGACCTGCACGACGTCGGCGCCCTCCTCGCCCCCGGCACGCTCCTCGACACCGTCGACAACCTGCTCCGCACCGCCGACCAGCCCTTCACCGCCCGATCCACCCGCCGCCGCCTCGCGACCGTCGACGCCGACACGGTCCGCGCCACCTGGCACGCCATCGCCGCCCGCCTGGACGGCGTCGCCGCCTGGTCCGACTGACCGCGACGGCTTACGGCAGTCGCAGCCCGTACCGGTCGGCGGGATGGACCTCCTCCGCGGCGCCGGTGCGCACGACCAGCACCGGCACTCCTTCCGGCAGGTCGAAGCGCTCCCGCTCGCGCCGCGTCGGCATCCGGGCCGACACGACCCCGCCCGGCGGCACGTCGAGCACGTCGTCGGGGATGCTCAGCGACCCGCGCGTGGCCCGGCCCGCGACCGGACCGACCCGGATCGACTTGTCCGGGGCCAGGAACAGCAGCCCCTCCCGCCGGAGGACGGCGATGCCCTTCAACGCCGTGTCCCGGCCGACGCCGTGCTCGTGGGCGAGCGCACCGGCACTCGGGATCAGCGACCCCGGGCGCAGCGACCCGGCCATGATCTGGGCCCGGAGGGCGTCGGCGACCAGCTCGTACCGTGGCGGCATGCGCTGACTGTAGCCACTAGGCCACAGGTGGGGGAAGCGTCAGTTGGCGGCGGCGCCGAGGGCGCGCAGCGCGAAGTCGGTGACCTGCCCGGCGGCGGCCTCGGCGGCCTCGGGCGACGGGCTGGCGGCCATCCGCTCCTGGAACGCCGCGGACAGCGCCGCCGTGATCGTCCGCGCGTCCGCTTCGGGGTCGGCCCACGGCAGCGACCCGTCCACGCGCCCCCGCTCCAGGATCGCGGCGATCGCGCACCGGTGCGCGCCGAGCTGGCGCGCCCGCTCCGCCGCATAGCCGGCGGTGCCCATCAGCTCGCCGCACGACATGACGAGGACGCCTCGCCGGCGCCGGCTGTCGGCGGTCAGCGACAGGAACCCGGAGATCCACGCCCGCAACGCGTCCGGCGGCGTGGCGGCGGAGTCCGCGGCCGTGGTCAGCTCCGCGTGGACCCGGTCGCTGTCGCGGCGGAACATCGCCAGCAGCAGCGCGTCCTTGGAGCCGAAGTGCCGGTAGAACGCCCTGGTGGACAGGCCTGCGGCGGTGAGGACCCCGGTGACGGAGAGGCCTTCGCCGCCGGTGTCGACCAGGCAGCGGTGCGCGGCCTCGATGATCCGCGAACGCTCTCCGGTGTCTGCGGTCACGGACATCAGCCCATGGTATCGCCTGCGCCACGGCGCGATCCGGTCATCATGCGGTGAACGCGCCATCGGTCCGTGTCGCTGGATTACGCTGCGCCTCGTGAACCCGTACTTCGTCTGGGAGGACCACACGGCGGGGGACGGCTGGCGGCCGTTCACCGATCTGCTCGCCCCGGCCGTCGCGGCGGAGCGGGTCGGGGTGGCGCGCGAGACGCTCCTGACCATGTTCGGGCTCGACCCCGCGGTGGTGCCGGTGCGGGTCGTCGCGTCGGTGACGTTCCTCGGTGTCGCGTCGCGGTTGCTCGCCCCGCCGCTGCTCGACCCCCGCTATCCGGATCCGGGGCAGCTGTTCTGGAAGCCCGTGCCCGCCGGGCCCTGGCCGATCGCGTGCACCGCCCCGGCCGGCGGCGACCCTCTGGCGCGCGACGCCTTCCGCGAGCGGATCCTGCTGGGGCTGGTCGCGCCGTTGCTCGAGGTGTTCCGGGCCGAGTTCCGGCTGTCGCCGAAGGTCCTGTGGGGCAACGTCAGCTCGGCCCTCGCCGGCGCCGCCGGCCAGCTCGACGACCCCGCCGTCTGGGCGATGGTCGCCGACCTGCTGACCGCCGACCCGCTCGCCGGCACCGCCGACCTGCACGGCCGCGCGCTGCGCCGCCGCAACTGCTGCCTGTACTACCGCATCCCCGGCGGCGGCACCTGCGGCGACTGCGTCCTGCGACGGCCCTGAACCCGGCGCAGCCCTTGGCGGCGGTGCCCGGCAGGTAGCACCGTCGTGGTCGGAGCCGGCTCAGCCCTTGGCGGCGGCGCCCGGCAGGCGACCGTCGTGGTCGAAGCCGGCTCAGCCCTTGGCGGCGCCTGGCAGGTAGCCCGTCGTGGTCGGAGCCGGCTCAGCCCTTGGCGGCGGTGCCCAGCAGGTGGCCGTCGTGGTCGGAGACGGTGACCTTGTCGACGTTGGGCAGCTGGATCGAGCTGGCGCCCGTCACGCGGGCCGAGGCCGACGTGGTGCGGCCCCAGCACGCGGCCTGCTCCTCCTGGCCACCGCGGCCCACCACCCGCAGCACGAACGGCCCCTCGCCCGGCAGGTCGGTCAGCTCCAGGGCCACCGACACGCCCCACTGCCGCGGCGTCAGCGTCGCCCGGCCCGACATGGCGCTGCCCGCGGCCGCGACGAACTGGACCACCGTCCCGGCGGCGGGCGACGATGACGAGGACGGCTGCGTCGGCAGCTGCGTCGCCGACTGCGGGACGGTCCGTGGTGTCGCCGTCGGTACCGGCGACGACTCCGGCCACACGGCGAAGGCGACGGCTGCCAGCACGACGGCGGCCGTGGCGACCCCCGCGACCAGCCGTGCCCTCCGGCGGCGCTCCGGCAGTGCGGCCCGGCGCAGGAACGCGTCGAGGCCGTCGCGGGTGGGAGCTTCCAGCGGCACCGGCGACGGTCCGACCGGCAGCCGTTGCAGCAGCTCAGGCACCGGGGCGAGCCGATCGACCTCGGCGCGGCAGCCGGCACAGCCGCTCAGGTGCGCGTCGACGAGCGCCTGGTCGGCGTCGTCGAGGCCGCCGAGGACGTACCCGCCGAGCAACGGACGCACCGCGTCATGTTCCCCACTCATCGCAGCACCCCCATCTCCTCGAACACCGCGCGCAGCGCCCGGACCGCATAGTAGGCGCGTGACTTGACGGTCCCCTCGGGCACGGACAGGTGGCGGGCGGTGTCGGCGACGGTCCGCCCGTCGTAGTAGACCGACTCCACCACCTGCCGGTGCTCCACGGACAGCCGGTCCAGGGCGGCGCGGACGAGCCAGCCCTCGACGAGCTCGTCGACGTTGTCGGCGTCGGCGACCGCGGCGATCGCGTCGGGGTCGTCGACGAGCCGGGGCCGGCGCTGGTCGGCCCGCCACGCGTTGCTGACCACGTTGCGGGCGATCGTCAGCAGGTACGCCCGCGTGGTGTCCCGGCTGACGTCGATCCTGCCGATGTGCTTCCACGCCCGCAGCAGCGTCTCCTGGACGAGGTCCTCGGCACGGTGGCGGTCGCGCTCGTACCGTGACACGAAGCCGAGCAGCACACCGTAATGCTCGGTGTACAGCGCGGTCATCAGCTCCTCGTCCCTGGTCAACCCGGGTCTCCCCTCGTCCGCGCGGGTCCTTGAGAGGTGTACACCACCAAACGGTTGCGGGTTCAACCACCTGCCGACTTCTACCGCATCGCAGCGCCCACGCCTCATGCGGACGACCAGCGGCCCCACGCCTCAGACCCCGGCCATCTCCGCACGCACGGGCATGACCGGCTTTGGTATGGAACTCGGCCGCCGATCCGTTGCAGGCCTCAGTGAGCACGTGGAAGTAGTCCACCTGCTTCAGGCAGCGTCCGGTCGCCTCGTTCTGCAGGACGAATGAGCCGGAACTGTCCCCCGTGATGGTAATTTGCCGCCACCGCTGCGGGCCGGTGCAGCCGCTCCAACTGTAGACGTTGGTGCTTCAGTCGGTTGCCAGGCAATAGTTTGTCGGCGCCGCGTACTTGCAGTCCGGCCGCCTCGACGACGCCGCGATGAGCCACCGGTCGGCGCTGGAGATCAGGCAACACCTCGGTGACCGTCGCGGTGAGGCGATGTCCCACAACGCGCTTGGGCTGGTCGCGCTGGGTGCCCGACACCTCGACGCCGCTGTGGCGGCCTTCTCTGAGGGACGACACATCGCCGCCGACCTCGACGACGGGTATTGGCTCGGGAACCTCGACGCCAACCGAGCCCAAGCGCTTCTGGAACTGCATCGGCACACCGAGGCCGCCCTCCCGCTGGAGGACGCGCTGGAGACGCTGCGCCGGGTCGGCGACCGTTTCGGCGAGGGCAACGCCCTGTATCTCCTTGGCCGGCTACCACGGGAGACCGGCGATCTCGTCAGCGCCCACATCAACATCGACTTGGCGACACTGAGAGTGCAGTCACCCGCCGCGCAGAAGCCCTGGTGTTGTTGGAGCACTTCCATGACCCTGCCGCGACGGCTCTGCGCGACCGGTTGCAGGGTCAAGCCCGTGACGGCTGATCCGATTCCGGGGCGGACTCGACAATCCAGATCGGCGTGTCGGCGCACTCCATGCGCAGCCCGTCGGCCTCTTCCAGCGAAGTGCGAACCACGCGCAGGCGTACACCGTCGACCACTCCGACCGGCGCCCGCCCCATGTACGCGAACATCCGCACCTGGTGATGAATCTGCGCGGCGGTACGACCCCAGTCGATGGTGGAGAACTCCGGCTCGATGAACCCGGCGTAGCTCGCGCCGGCGTCACCCTGCGGCGTTCCAGGTGCCCCGTCGGCGATCATCGTGAGGGATTCCGTGAGCGCCTCCGCCAGCACGGGACACCACGTATGCAATCGGTTCATGGCCCGCCGCCAGGCACGTGTCGCGCAGTACGTCGAACTGCTCAGCCCCGCTGGCGGCGAGCACCACGCGTATCGGTTCGGGCATCGGTTCACCAAATCGGGCGGTCGTGTCCGCGCCGGCGGTGCAGGCGGCGGCCAGTTGCCGGCCCAGGGGGCTGGGTCCTGTCTGGGTCTTTGGGCTCAGGCGCGGGGGCGGGTGCGCCGTTAGCGTCCTGGCCGGTGGGTGCCGGGCGGCGGTGCCCCGGGGCCGACGCAGGAGACGTGCATGACATCCCTTCGACGCGCGCCGCGGTCGCGGCTGTTCGTCCTGGCTGGTATCGCGGTCGCGCTGGCCGGGTTCCTCGGCTGGTTCGCGACCGGGCCGCTGCACCTGGCGAGCGCGGGCGACACGCCGCTGTCGCAGGGGAAGCCGGCGACGGCCTCGTCGCTGGAGGGGCAGGGCTATCCGGCGAAGGCCGCGTTCGACGGTGATCCGAAGACCCGGTGGTCGAGCGCGTTCAGCGACCCGCAGTGGATCCAGGTCGACCTCAGTGCGCCGGTGGCCATCGGCAAGGTGGTGCTCACCTGGGAGCGGGCCTACGCGACGGCGTTCGAGGTGCAGGTGTCCGTCGACGGGGCGAGCTGGCGCACGGCGTACACCACGACGACCGGCACCGGAGGTGTGCAGAGCCTCGCGGTGAGCGGCCTCGCGCGCTACGTGCGAATGTTCGGGACCAAACGGTCCAGCGGATACGGCTTCTCGCTGTGGGAGTTCCAGGTGTACGGGTCGGGCTCGGCACCGGCCACCGCGACCGTCAACCCGCCGCCGACGACACCCCCGACCAGCGCCCCGGTGAGCACCGGCGGCAACGGAGGCACCGGCTGGATCGACGCGCCCAACCCGGTGACGAACGTGAAGGCGTCGCACGAGGTGCCGCCCAACAAGGGCGGGTTCCACGAGTTCCAGGCGAACTGCTCGGTCAGCCGGACCAACCTCGGCGACGACCCGATCGTGTTCCCGGGCCTGCCCGGAGCCTCGCACCTGCACACGTTCATGGGCAACACCACCACGAACGCCGGCACGACCATCGAGTCGCTGGCGAAGGGCCAGACGACCTGCAAGGCCAAGGGCGACCTGTCCGCTTACTGGATGCCGACGCTGTTCAACGGCGACACCCCGGTCAACCCCGAAGGCCTGCAGGTCATCTACTACAAGGCCGGCGTGACCGACTACCGCAGCGTCCGGCCGTTCCCGAAGGGGCTGCGGTTCGTGGTCGGCAACGCGAAGAACACCGACGCCGACAAGTTCCTCGCCGCGACCGAGGAAGGCTTCGAGTGCGGCAACAGCTACAAGAACAAGAACATCCCGCTGACCTGCTCGTCGGCACGGGACGTGAAGCTCAACATCCGGTACCAGGCACCGAGCTGCTGGGACGGGCGGCACCTGGACTCGCCGGACCACCAGAGCCACATCGTGTATCCGGTGGACAGTCACACCGCGTCGGGCTGGGTCTGCCCCGACAGCCACCCGGTCGCGGTGCCGAAGCTGGAGTTCAAGATGGCCTGGCCGGTCAACGGTGACATGTCGAAGGTGCGCTTCGCCAGCGGCGCCGGCCCCACGTTCCACTACGACTTCATGAACGCGTGGGACGAGCGGACCCTGGCCGCGATGGTCGACGGGTGCATCGTGGCGGCCCGGCAGTGCGACCCGCGGGGCCACGACGGCCGCGACGACCAGCAGCCGGCCCCGTACGTGCTGAACGAGAACTACCTGCTGCCCTGACCCCCCACAGGGCACCCGGCGCCGCCGTCCGAGGCAGAGGACGGCGGCGCCGCCGTCCGTCCAGACATGTGCCGTAGGGTCCGTCCGGGACGGGTGAAGGAGTGCGGTTGAGCCGGCGGCAGTGGCTGGGTGTGACGGTGGTCGCGGCCGGGATGGCCGCGGCGACGGTGCTCGTGCCGCCGCTGATCGCCCCGGACCGGGACACCGACCGCGAGACGCCTGTCGTTTCAGCGCCTCCTGTACGGGGTTCGGCGGCCGTGCCCGGCAGCGCACCGGCGAGCTTCGCCCCGATCGTCGTGGAGGCCGAGGACCCGGGCAACCGGCTGACCGGCGGCGCCGCCGTCACCGCGTGCGGCACCTGCCACGGCGGCGCCCGGGTCCGCTACCTGTGCTTCACCTGCGTGCTGGAGGTCCGTGCCGTCCTGCCCGCGGCGGGGTCACGGACGATCACGGTCGGGTACGAGGTGGACGGCCCGCGCGCGGTGAAGGTCCGGGTGAACGGGGCGGCGCCGCGCACGTTCCAGGTGACCGGCCCGGCGTGGACGGTCCCGCGGTCGTTCCAGTTCACCGCCGACCTGCCGGCCGGGGAGCTGCGGCTGACGCTCTTCAACGACGACACGCCCGCGCCGGACATCGACGTCGTGACGATCACCTGACTTATCGGCTGATCAACATGGGCTGAAATCCGGCTTAGGCGCCTTGCCGGGGGTTCGGCGGCCGCGGCACGGCGGGTAGCGTTCGCTGTCGCGATCGCGTTTCCAGCACAGGCGGGTGTCCAGTGATGCAATCGGCGGGCCGGGAGATCGCCGCTGCGGCGTTGACCCGGGCGGTGCTCATCGGGCGGGCCGCGGCGACGATGAGCGCGGCCGCCGCCGGGCTGCTGCTCGTCGACGACCCGGGCCCGGTGATCGCGGTCCTCACGCTCGTCGCCGTCGCCACCGCCGTCCAGCTCGGCGCCCTGGCCCAGTGGCCGGGGCTGGTCGCCCGGCCGGTCGTGGTCGTCGCCGCCGACCTCGCCCTGGTGTTCACGGTCCTGGCGGTGAGCCGCGGCGGCATCGCGTACTTCTGTTACGCCGCCGGCGCCGGCGGGCTCGCCGGGGTGGTGCTCGGCATGCGCGCGCTGCCGGTGTGGGTCGGCCACGCCGCACTCAGCTTCGCGGTCACCGCCGAGGTGCTGCGGCGCAGCGACCCGCCGGCGGAGATCGCCGCGTTCGTCGTCGCGTTCCCGATGGCCGGCGCCCTCGCCGGGCTCGGCGCGGTCGTCGCGACCAACGCCCTGGCCCGCCACCTGGAGCTGTCGACCAGCCTCCTGGTGGCCGCGCAGCGCTCGGCGGCCGCGTCGGAGCGGGCCCGGCTCGCCCGCGAGCTGCACGACTCGGTGGCCAAGACGCTGCGCGGGGTGTCCCTGGCGGCGCTCGCGCTGCCGTCGTCGCTGCGCCGGCAGCCGGCGCTCGCCGAGCACCTCGCCACCACCGTCGCCGCGGGCGCGACCGCGGCCGCCCGGCAGGCCCGCGAGCTGCTGCGGGAGATGCGCTTCGACGTGCCCGACCAGGACCTCACCACGAGCGTGGCGGAGGTCTGCGCCGCGTGGAGCGCCACGTCCGGCATCCCGGTGCGGACCGAGCTCGGCTCCGTCCAGCCGCCGATCATGGTGGCGTACGAGCTGATCCGGATCCTGCGGGAGGCCCTCGCCAACGTGGCCCGGCACGCGTCCGCGCGGCACGTCGTCGTCCGCCTGGCGCCGGTCCGGCGGGGCGCGCTGCTGGAGATCAGCGACGACGGGGTCGGGTTCGCCGTCCCCGACGACCTGTCCCGGCTGCAGTCCGCGAGCCACTTCGGCATCGTCGGCATGGCGGAGCGGGCCCGGATGGCGGGCGGCCGCCTGCACCTCGACTCCGCCCCGGGCCGCGGCAGCGTCGTCGCCGTCCATGTACCGCTGGGTGCCGCATGACATTTCCCGTCGGGGTCCCGGTCGGGATCCTGGTCGTCGACGACAACCCGATCGTGCGCGCCGCCGTCCGCGGCATCCTCGACGGCGACGACGGCCTGCGCGTCCTCGGTGAGGCCGCCAACGGCCGCGAGGCGCTGGCCGCGGCCCGCCGGCTGCGCCCCGCCGTCACCCTGCTCGACCATCGGATGCCGGTCGCCGACGGGCTGTCGGTGATCGGCGTCCTCGCCCAGCACTCCGCCGTGCTGGTGCTGACCAGCGACGACCACCCCGACCTGATCCGCGGGATGCTGCACCAGGGCGCCCGCGGCTACCTCGTCCACGGCGAGTTCAGCCCCGCGGAGCTGCTGCGCGCCGTGCACGAGGTCGCCCGGGGCCGCGGCTGGCTGTCCCCGGTGGCGGCGTCGGTGGCCGCGTCCGTGGTCGCCTCGGTGGGCCGCGACCAGCACCGGCGCCGCGACGGCCGGTCCCGGTTCGGGCTGACCGACCGCGAGGAGGACGTGATGGGCCTGCTGTGCCGGGGCCTGTCCAACGCGGCGATCGCCCGGCAGCTGCTGCTCACCGAGAAGACCGTGAAGAACCACCTGAACCACGTCTTCGCGAAACTGCACGTCCGCAGCCGCACCGAGGCCGTCGTACGCTGGACGACCCCCGACCCATAGCCGGCGCCGTCAGTCGATCGTGGCGTACAGGATGACCATGGCGATGGAGAACAGGATGCCGAAGGTGCCGCAGAGGACGCCGGCGATGGCGAGGCCGCGCCGTTTGCCCGCGCCGTCGGCACGGAGCAGGGCGACGACGCCGAGCACGACGGCGACGATCCCGGCGATCACGCCGACCGGGCCGCAGGCGGCCGCGGGGAGCGAGAAGATGCCGAAGACGAGGGCGAGCACCGGCGCCACCGGCTGCGGGTCGGCCTTCGGCTGGGCGGGCGCCGCCGGCAGCGGGGGCAGGTCGCGGACGATCTGCAGCAGCTCGCCCCAGGTGCGGGCGGCGTACGTGTGGCGCGTGCGGGCGTCGAACTCGGACAGGCTGAGCCGGCCCTCGGACAGGCAGGTGCCCAGGTGCGCCACGACGGCCTCACGGTCGGCGTCG
Source organism: Dactylosporangium sp. NPDC050588 (assembly GCF_040654975.1). NCBI lineage: Bacteria > Bacillati > Actinomycetota > Actinomycetes > Micromonosporales > Micromonosporaceae > Dactylosporangium > Dactylosporangium sp. NPDC050588. Next base: position 20,727 of record NZ_JBFAJA010000003.1, read on the forward strand.
GACGCCCGGAACGACGGCGACGGGTACATGTCATCGACCGTACTGCGGTCGGACAACAACGGAGGGTGACCGGGATGGCGGCATCGGGCGGTATGTGGGTGCCTTCCGAGGATGAGATCCGCGCGCTGCACGAGCGGCACGCGCCGGACCGGGACACGTTCGACCTGGTGTGGGCGCACTGCGTGACCGTGTGGCGCATCGCCGAGCAGCTGCTGCCGAGGGCGGCCGGGGTGGACCCCGCCCTGGTCAAGGCCGGTTGTCTGGCGCACGACATCGGCGTCTACCGGCTGCGCGGCGACCCGTACATCAGGCACGGCGTCCTCGGGCACGAGCTGCTGCGCGAGGAGGGACTGCCGGAGGCCCTGTGCCGGTTCTGCTCGTGCCACACGGGGGTCGGGATCACCCGCGCCGACGTGGCCCGGCAGGCGCTGCCGATCCCGCCCGGCGACTACGTCGCGGTGAGCGAGGAGGAGCGGCTCGTCATGTACGCGGACAAGTTCCACACGAAGAGCAGCCCGCCGAGGTTCGTGACCGCCGGCGGCTACCGGCGTGACGTCGCGCGGTTCGGCGCGGACAAGGTGGTGTGCTTCGACGCGATGGTCGCCCGGTACGGCGAGCCCGACCTCACAGCGCTTCGACCGTGACGTCCAGCTCGCGCGGGGTGCGGGCGTCGACGGTGTACCCGAGCTCCCGCAGCGCCGTCGCCAGGGCGGCCGAGGTGCGCGGCCGGGCGCCCGCCAGCACCAGCGCACGGACGATCCGGCCCTTGGTGGCCTTGTTGAAGTGGCTGACGACCTTGCCGCCGTGCAGGACGCGGACCGTGACGCCGTTGCGCGGGGTCCACGTCGAGGCGTACGCGGAGGAGCGCAGGTCCAGCACGAGGGCGTCGCCGGCGAGCTCATCGAGGACCGGTGGCAGCGCCGCGCGCCAGTGGGCGGCGAGGGGCCCGACGGTCGGCAGGCGGACGCCGATCGAGCAGCGGTACGACGGGATCCGGTCGGCCGGGCGGACCGCGCCCCACAGCCCGGAGAAGATGAGCAGCTGCTTGCGGGCCCGGGCCAGCGCGGGCCCGGTGAGCGACGCGAGGCCGAGCGCGTCGTAGAGGACGCCGGTGTACAGCGCGGCGGCCGGGAGGGTCGGCGCGGTGCGCAGCAGCTCGTTGCGGGCGGCCTCGTCGGCCAGGCCCGGGGTCAGCCCGAGCGTGGTGAGGGCGAGCGCCGGGTCGCCGCTGAGCTTCACCAGGTCGTCGACGACGGTGGTGCGGGCGTCGGACAGCGCGGGCAGCGACAGCCGGTCGAGATCCAGGGCCGCGCCGCGGCGCGGGGCGGCGGCCTTGCCCTCGGACGGTGGCAGCAGGATCAGCACCGCCCGAGGGTACAGCCGTCCTTACGCGTGCCGGCCCGACTGGACGAACGGCATGCCGTGGTGGTTGGTCTGGGCCAGCCGGCTGTTGAGGTTGCCGGCGTTGGCGATCTTGTCGTGGTACGCCTCGCGGCGGCGGGCGACGCAGCCCGTCGGTTTGTCGCTGATCGAGACGAGATCCGGGTCGAGGTGCGTGTTGAGGCCGTCGCGCAGCAGCATGAGCGCCTCGGCGCGCAGCTGGGACACCCGCGACTCGGTGACGCCCAGGTCGTGGGCGATCTCCATCATCGGCCGCTCCTGGAAGAAGTACCCCTTCACGACCTTCCCGAGCCGCTCCGGCAGCGCCTCGACGGCGTTGTGCAGGTAGCCGATCCGCTCGCGGTGCAGGATCAGGTCCTCCGGGCCGGCGGCCCGCTCCGGCACCATGTCCTCGGCGCTGCCGGCCGCGAAGCCCTGCAGCGACAGCACGGCCGCCCGCTGCACGTCGTCGTCGATCGCCTGGAGCTCGTCGACGCTGACGCCGAGCGCCTCCGCCAGCTCGTGGTTGGTCGGGGTGCGTCCGAGCGCCGCGGTCAGCTCCTGTTGCATCGCGTCCGCCTGCCTGGCCCTGGCCCGCACGGATCGGCTCGCCCAGTCCAGTCCGCGCAGCTCGTCGAGGATCGCGCCGCGGATTCGGGTCGTGGCGAAACTGCCGAACGGGATGCCCCTGCTCGGGTCGAACGCCTTCGCGGCGCCGGCCAGGGCCGCCATGCCCGCGGAGACGAGGTCCTCGCGGCTGACGTGGGCGGGTAGGCGTCCGAGCGTCTGGCGCACCAGATGCCCGACGAGTGGCAGGTGCTCGCGGATCAGGTCCTCGAGCTCGCGGCCTTCCAACTGGACCTTGAGCGTGGCACCCTCAAGGGTCGCTGTCATCGGTTCCCCCTCGTGTCTGTGGTGAACCCCGTGCAGGCGGTCCACCTGCTGACACGAAGAACTTTCGACTACGAAGGGTGCTGGCACCGTCACTTTCGGGTGCCTTTTGGTTGCGAGACGGTGAGAGTGCTCAGATTCGGCGTGTCGCGACAACTCGCTCAGCGCGCCGATGCATTCGAACACCGGTACAGTCGCCCGCGATGAATCTTGTACCGCTCGCACCCCGCCTACGCCGCGCCGCCCGCCAGCATTTCGGCTGGGACCAGTTGCGCGCAGGACAGCTTCCGCCGATGCGTGCCCTGCTCAAGCGGCGGGACGCGCTCGTGGTGTTACCCACTGGCGGCGGAAAATCAGCCATCTACCAGGTTCCGGCGATGCTGCTGCCCGGGCCCACTGTCGTCATCTCACCACTCCTCGCGTTGCAGCAGGACCAGATCGCCGGACTGAACCGCCGGGTCGCCGGGCAGGCCGTCCGGATCAGCTCGGCCGAGACGCCCAACCAGCAGCAGGCCGCGCTCGAGGCGCTGCGGGCCGGGACGGCCAGGTTCCTGTTCATCACGCCGGAGCAGCTCGGCAACCCGGCGCGCCTGGCGGAGGTCAAGGCGCTGCGGCCGAGCCTGGTCGCCGTCGACGAGGCGCACTGCGTCTCCGCGTGGGGCTACGACTTCCGCCCCGACTACCTGCAGCTCGGCCACCTCATCCGGGAGCTCGGCGACGGGCGGCACCGCCCGGTGATCGTGGCGCTGACCGCGACCGCGTCGCCGCCCGTACGGGCGGACATCACCGAGACGCTTGGGCTGCAGGACCCGTTCACGCACGTCGCCGGCCTCGACCGGACCAACCTGGAGCTGTCGGCGGTGCACTGCACCAGCGACGAGCAGCGCTGGCAGCGACTTCTCGCGCAGGTCCGCAAGGAGCCGCACCCCGGGATCGTGTACGCGCCGACGCGGGCGATCGCCGAGCAGTACGCGACCCGGCTCACCGAGCACGGCGTCGAGGCGGTCGCGTTCCACGCCGGGCTCGCCGCCGGCGAACGCAACCGCCGGTACACCGACTTCATGGCCGACAAGATCCCGGTCATGGTCGCGACCAGCGCGTTCGGGATGGGCGTCGACAAGCCCAACATCCGCTGGGTGCACCACGTGGCGCTGCCCGACTCCCCCGACAGCTACCTGCAGGAGATCGGCCGCGCCGGCCGGGACGGTGCGCCGTCGCGCACGGTGCTGTTCTTCCGGCCCGAGGACGTGTCGCTGCAACGGTTCTTCGCCTCCGGCGCGCCCGACGGCCACGAGCTCACCCAGCTCGCCGCCGCCCTGCGGGAAGGGTCGGTCAGCCGGACCGCGCTCGCCACCCGCAGCGGCCTGCCGGCGCGCAAGGTGACGTCGCTGCTGAGCCTGCTCGAGCAGGTCGGCGCGGTCGAGGTCCTGCCCGGCAACAAGCTCGGCACGCCCCGCTACGCGCCCACGCCGGCGGAGGCGTCGCGGCTCGCGCTCGCGCAGTTCGAACGCCACCAGACGCTGCGGCGGTCCCGGATCGACATGATGCGCCAGTACGCGGAGAGCGCCAACTGCCGCGGCAACGCGCTGCTCGCGTACTTCGGCGAGCAGGCCGAACGCGCCTGCGGGCACTGCGACAACTGCGCCAACGGCACCGTCGTCGTGGATCCCGTGGTGCCGCACGTGCCGTGGTACCGGCGGCTGTTCCGGCACCCCGCCGTGGCGGTGACCGCGGACGAGGTCACGGTCGTCGACTCCGGCCGGCCGTTCCCCGTCTCCAGCGAGGTCCGGCACACCGCGTGGGGCACCGGCACCGTGATGGCCTACGAGCAGGACCGGGTCGTGATCCTGTTCGAGGAGGTCGGTTACAAGACGCTGTCGGTGCCGATCGTGCAGAAGTCGAAGCTGCTGGAGCCCGCCTGATCCGGCTTTTCCGGAGCCCGCCTTGGTTGGCGGGCACCGCTGCGGCGCCGGTCGCGGTTGGCGGGCGCCGCGGCGGGGCACCGTTTAGGCTGGTCGCATGACCGAGCTGCCCGTCGACCAGCGTGCGTACAACCGCGAGCTCATCGCCGAGTTCCGGGCCGCGGGGCGGCGGCTGGGTGACCGGCCGCTGCTGCTGCTCACCACCACGGGCCGTAAGTCCGGCGCGCCGCACACCAGCCCGATGATGTTCATCCGGATCGACGACAAGATGTACGTCATCGCCTCCAACGCGGGCGCCGTCAACGACCCGGACTGGTTCCGCAACCTGGTCGCCGAGCCGGCCGTCACCGTCGAGGCGGAAGGTGAGGAGTACGCCGCCACCGCCCGCCCCGTCGCCGACGAGGACCGGCCCGTGCTGTGGACCAGGATCTGCGAGCGGTATCCGTTCTTCACCGACCACCAGAACGGCGTCGACCGCAGGATCCCGGTCGTCGAGCTGGTCCGCCCCTCGTACTAGGCGGGGCTGATCACCTTCTCGGGCTCGACGAACTCCCGGTCGGTCTCCGCCGCCTCCTCGCTGCCCGTCCACCAGGAGTCGTCGCGGAACTCCTCGGGCAGCTCGTCCTCCCACGGGTCGAGGCCGCGCAGCTCGACCGCGTCGAACCACGCGTCCCGCCGCGATTCCGGCAGCCGCCCGCCGCACCACGGGCAGTACCCGATCACGACCATCGACGTGCCGCCGTCGCGGACGGGCAGCCCGTACTCGTCGAACCTCGCGTCATGGACGACGACCACGTCCGGGTCGTCCTCGCCGGCCTCGGACTCGGCCAGCGCCAGTTGGGCCCGCATTCCGTCGCAGCAGTGTTTGCGCACGGCACGCAGTATGGCGGGCCCGTCCTGTCGGGTGTCCGGCAGGCCCGCAACTGTCGTTTGAAGGATAGTCCAGGCCGCTGAGCACGGTATACGCTCGTTTCCACGGCAGTTGAACGGCTGGCACGTTTCCAGGATTCGACGCCCCCGACGGTGCCTTAGCGTCATCCGCGACACCGAACACCGAAATCGCAAACACCCCCATCGCAATACCGAGAGGACCCACCATGAGCGAGTACGACGGCGGCGACACCGGCGCGGAATACGGCCACGTCGAGGCGGGCGAGAACCACGAGTCGCTGGACCAGCTGCACCAGGTCGACGCGAGCCAGAACAACTACGACTCGCAGTTCGGCGTCTACGAGCAGGACCACGCGTCGGCCGAGTCGACCTCGTTCGACCAGGGCCACCAGGTGTCGTACACCGACGCGAGCGGCGCGACGTACCAGGAGTCGGACTTCACCTCCTACGACCACTCCGCCGCCGAGACGGACCACGTCTTCGCCGCCGAGGGCTCCGAGTCGGCTTCCTCCAGCGAGTTCCACCAGCTCGACGCGATCCGGGCGCAGCTCGACTCCGCCTTCAGCGAGGCCACCGTCATCGACACCGACGCCCCGCCGTCGATCGCCGCCGGCTGACCTTCCCTGCTGTCGCTGTTCTCCGGCGCCGGCCCGCGGACCTTCCGCGGGCCGGCGTTCTGTGTCCGGCTCCGTCTGGCGGGTGTGCGGGCCGGCGTCCGGCCCGTCCGGCTTCGGCTGGCCGGTGTGCGGGCCGGCGTCCGGCCCGTCCGGCTCCGTCTGGCGGGTGTGCGGGCCGGGTGCGGGGCCGGGCAGGATGGCGGGCATGACCAACGCAGCGCTGTTCCGCTCCCTGCACGACCCCGCCGACCCGCTCGTGCTCGTCAACGCCTGGGACGCCGCCTCGGCGCGGGTCGTCGCCGCCGCCGGTGCCCGGGCGGTGGCGACCACGTCCGCCGGGGTCGCCTGGACGCTCGGCGTGCCCGACGGTGACGCGCTGACCCGCGACGCGATGCTCGCGCACCTGCGCCGGGTCGTCGCCGCGGTGGACGTGCCGGTGACCGCGGACGTCGAGTCGGGCTTCGGCGCGACCCCGGACGAGGTGGCGGAGACACTGCGCGGGGTCGCGGACGCCGGCGCGGTCGGCGTGAACCTGGAGGACACCGTCCGCGGGGAGCGGCCCGGCCTGCGTGAGGTGGCCGGCCAGGTGGCGCGGATCGCCGCCGCCCGGGCCGCCGCACCCGACGTCTACATCAACGCCCGCATCGACACGTACCTCCGCGGCACCGGCGACCTCGAGCAGACGGTCGGACGGGCGCGCGCCTACCTCGACGCCGGCGCGAGCGGGATCTTCGTGCCGGGCGTGGTGGACACCGACACCATCGGCAGGCTCGCCGCCGCGATCCCGGCGCCGCTGAACATCCTGGTCGGGCCGGGCGCACCGACGGTCGCGGAGCTCGGCAAGCTGGGCGTGGCGCGGGTCAGCCTCGGCTCGTGGGTGGCGGAAGCGGCGTACGCCGTCGCCCGTCGCGCCGCCGAGGAGGCGTTCACCGCCGGCACGTACACCAGCCTCGACGGCGCGCTCGAATACTCGGAGCTCAACCGTCTGATGAGCTGACCAGCGCCGCGAGGATCTTCTCCAGCCGGCGCTGCTTCTTGCCCTGCTTCCTGCCCTGCTTCCTGCCCTGCCCGAACGACTCGACGACCTCGGCGGGGACCGTCATGCCCGTGGCGGTCCTCCCGCCGAGGACCAGCGTCGTGCGAAACCTCATGCCCTCATCGGAGCAGCTTCAGCGCCGCTCTGACGGGCAGGCGCTCGACGGTACGTTCGAACGACATCTCCCCAAGGCAGAACCGCTCGAACATCCGCCACCCCGGCGGGGTGCGCAGCATCGCGTGGAAGAACCCGGGCCGGCGGCTGAACGTGTCCAGCAGCCGCCGCCCGGCCGTCATCGCCGGGGCGAGCCGCTGCTCGACGGCGGTGACGTAGGCGTCGAGGTCACCGGCGGCCGCGGCCTCGCCGGCCAGGGCGCCGGAGCGCACGGCGAAGCTGATCCCTTCGCGGGTCCACGGCTCGAGCAGACCGGCCGCGTCGCCGGCGACGAGGACGCGGCCGGTGCGCAGCGGGGACGTGGCGGTGCGGCAGCGGGTCAGGTGGCCGGAGTCGTGCACGGGCTCGATGCCGTCGAGGCCGAGCCGGGTCACGAAGTCGCGCAGGTACCGCTTGGTCCGCTCGCCCTGCCCGCGGGACGCGATCACGCCGACGGTGAGCAGGTCGTCCTTCGGGAACACCCACGCGTAGGAGCCGGGCAGCGGACCCCAGTCGATCAGCAGCCGCCCCTTCCACTTCGCGGCGACATCGGCGCCGACGGGCAGCTCCACCTCCAGGCCGAGGTCGACCTGGCCGTACTCGACGCCGGCGTGCCGCGCCGTGATCCCCGACGACCCGTCGGCGCCGATGGCGGTGCGGCCGGTGACGGTCGAGCCGTCGGCGAGCCGGACCACGACCGCGTCGCCGGTCTGTTCGAGGGACCGGACCGTCGCCGACTGCCGCACGACCGCGCCGGCCTTCTCCGCGGCGATCCGCAGCGCGTCGTCGAACCTGGGCCGGCGGACCATCTGCAGCAGCGGGCCGCGCCGCGCGGAGCGGGCGAACGCGCGCCGCCCGTCGTGGGTGAACTCGACCCGCGTGATGTGATCGTCGGCGGGGATGTCGATGCGGTCCTCGACCGACTGGACGGTGAAGCCGATCAGCCCGCCACCGCAGGTCTTGTACCGGGGGTGCACCGCCTTCTCCAGGACGAGCGTCCGGGCTCCGGCGGTCGCCGCCGCGTGCGCCGCCGACAGCCCGGCGGGTCCGCCGCCCACGACAACCACGTCCCAGCTTGCTGCGCTGTTGGGTTCACTCACCCGAGCAGCCTAGAGGTCGGGGTTCACAGGTGAGATTGGCCTCGTGTGACGCAGACGTCATCCGAATGAGTGACCGATCTGTTTGACTGGCGGAATGTCGGCGATCGACCACCTCATCCACGCCAACGAGCAGTACGCGATCACGTTCCCCGGCCCCCGGCCGGTGCGTCCGAAGCTGCGGCTGACCGTCATCACCTGCATGGACTCACGCCTGGACCTCTTCGGTGCGCTGGGCCTGGACATCGGGGACGCGCACCTGATCCGCAACGCCGGCGGTCTGCCGACGGAGGAGGTGCTGCGCTCGCTCGCGATCAGCCAGCGCCGGCTCGGCACCCGCGAGGTCGTGCTGATCCACCACACCGAGTGCGGCATGCAGGACTTCGACGACGACGAGTTCCGTGCGACCCTCACCGCCGAGACGGGCCGGGCGCCGGGCTGGGACGTGCCCGGGTTCACCGACATCCACGAGACGATGCGCTCCTCGATCGAGACGGTCCGCCAGTGCGCCTGGCTGCCGCACCGCGAGGACGTGCGCGGCTTCATCTTCGACGTCGCCAGCGCCAAGCTCGAAGAAGTCCGCTGACCCCTGTGCGGTCCTACGTCGTGACGGGCGGCGGGCGCGGTGTCGGCCGCGCCGTCGCCGAACGGCTGCTCCGCGACCCCGGCACGACCGTCGTCGTGCTGGAGCGCGACGCGGACGCCCTGGCCTGGATCACGCCGGGCGGGCGGGTCACGGGGATCACCGGGGACGCCGGGGACGAGGACGTCACCGAGCGCGCCGCCGACCTCGCCGAGGCGCGGGGCCCGCTCGCGGGCTGGGTCAACAACGCCGCGGTCTTCCGCGACGCCTGGGTGGATGCCGTACCGGCCGGCGAGGTGCTCGCCCTGATCGTGGCGAACCTCGCACCCGCCGTGACGGGCAGCGCCACCGCCGTGCGGCGCTTCCGCGCGGCGGGCCACGGGGGCGCGATCGTCAACGTCTCCTCGCACCAGGCGCAGCGGGCCGTGCGTGGCGCCCTGCCGTACGCCACCGCCAAGGCCGCGATCGAGGGCCTGACCCGGGCCCTCGCCGTCGACCACGGCCCGCACGGCATCCGGGTCAACGCCGTCGCCCTCGGGTCGATCGGGACCGAACGGTCGGCGGCCCTCCTGTCCGCCCGCCCACCGGACGAGGCCGCCCGCATCGTGGACCAGCTCGCCCACCTGCACCCGATCGGCCGCGCCGGCGACGCGGCCGAGGCCGCCGAGGCGGTCGCGTTCCTGCTCTCACCTGCCGCGTCGTTCATCTCCGGCGCGGTCGTCCCGGTCGACGGCGGCCGCGCGGCCAGGGGCGACGACCCCGAGTCCCGCTGATACCGGTCGCTTTCGCGCCCTTGGGGTGCGTTCTTCGCGAGTGGGATGCAAACAGCAGGGGTCCCCGCGAGGGGGGCAAGGGGCCTCACAGACGCCGGGTCATGTTGCACGATCGATCCCATGCGATACGGGGGGCGGCTGAACCGCATCGAGTTCACAGCGCTGATCGACCAGCGGGCGAACCGGATCCGTGCAAGCGCCGCCGCGCTGCCGCTGTACGGGATGGCGGGCTGGAGCGGCCCGTGCCGCATCGGCGCCTGGACCTGGGACGAGGACCGGCTCGTGCACGCCGGCCTGACCTTCGGCGACCCGGCCGCGGGCGGCGGCTGGGTCGAGGTCGTGACCACCGCCGGCCCGCCCCTGCCGCTGCTCATCGACATGCGCGTCGCCGCCGTCATGCCCCAGCCCCCCGAGGACCGCAAGACGTACGAGCGCAACCTCCGCGCCGCGTCGACCCCCGCCCCGCACCGCGTGGGCATCACCGTCGACGGCGTGCCGAAACCCTTCCAGCGCTGGCCCGACCAGCAGGTCACCGCCGGGCAGCGGGGCTGGCTCGCGGTCCTCGACGAGGTGCCCGGCCTGCTGCTGCGCGTCTCCAACCTCGCCCCGGCCGAGATCAGGCTCGCCCGCGTCGGCGACCTGGAGCCCCACCTGGTCGGCACGAGGACCCAGCTGCTCGCCGGCTACGACGACCACGCCGAGGACCCGGCGCCCACATAACGCGTCTTACTTGCCCACGACGGCTTGGAGAGCTGCGCGGGCCGACGCCGGCTCGCTCGGGCCGGATCAGTACCGCGAGGCGAGCGCCTGCGCGAAGTTCACCCGCTGCAGCGCCTCCGCCGCGTGCTGCGGCGAGTACACGACCTCCTGCGCCATGTAGTGGAACTGCCCCGCCTGCACCGACACGATCATCGGCCCCGACATCGTGTGCGTCTTCGCCGTCAGAAAGAACAGCCCGAACAGCAGAAACAGGCTCAACCCGCACGTGAACGGCGCGAACACCACCCCCAGCACCGTGAACGTCACCCCCAGCGCGATCCCCCACCCCGCCGTCGTGACGACCGGCATCGGCTGCGAGATCACCATCCACCGGCTGCCCTGGATCGGCCACACCCCGACCGGCGTGTAGATCGCCCTACCGTCGACCCGCACATCCCCGATCTGCACTTCCGGCCCGTTGTACGCGGGCACACTCCCGCCACCGCCGCTGTAAGGGATGGGCAACGTCACGTCAGCATTGTGCCGCCTCCCCCACCGCTCCGGGGACCCCCTCACTGGTCCCAACCCGTCGGCTGAACGTTCGCCCCTCAGCCACCGCTCCTGACGGCGAGCCCGCTGAGGTCCTCGGCGCCCGAGACCGGATGCTGCTGCTCGCACACTGTCCCGGGACCCGGCCACTCCCCCATCCAGCGCACGACTGGCCCCGCAGCGAGCGCGCCAACCCAGCGGTCAACTCCCCGCCTTCACCGCACGATCGCCCCGCAGCGCACGCGACGCCCCTGAGAACCGCGGGGCCTGGGCCTGTTCCTGGGCCTGGGCCGCACTAACGACACCGTAGGAACCGCCTCGCATGGCGCGACTCGCCCCTCCGACGGGACCGGCCGAGAGGCGACCAGCCGACTCAACGTCACCGGGACGCCGCTGGTCCGTCGCTCAGCCACAAGCAGGCCCGTCGCAGCCGCCCCCGTCACGTGGCGCACGAGACCGTCCAGCAGCGGCACCCGCTTCCGGGAACTCGGAAGCAGTGCGCCCAACTGCCGAGACACACCGCTGCGGCCGGTGCCGGGGCAAAGCTCGCCGACTCCGACTCCGACTCCCACCCCGACCTCGACTCCGACCTCGGCCCTGACTCAGATTCCGGCCCCGACCCCGACCTCAACTCCGACCCCCGGCCCTGACTCAGACCTCAACTCCGACCCCGGCCCTGACTCAGACCTCAACTCCGACCCCGGCCCTGACTCAGACCTCAACTCCGACCTCGACTCCAACCCCGACCCTGACTCCAACCCCGACCCTGACTCAGACCTCAACTCCGACGCCGACTCCGACGCCGACCTAGACCGAGGCCACCGGTCCCCACCCCGCCGCGGTTTCAATGCTCGGCAAGGTGCTCCGCCAGCCGGTCGAAGAAGTGACGCCAGCCCGCCGCGGCGCCTGCGGCGTGCTCGGCGTCCGTGTTCACCCCCTGCTGGCGCATCGTCATCTCGGTGCAGCCGTCGCCGGTCGGCTTGAACATCACGCTGACGGTCGAGGCGACGTCGCCGGTCGTGTTGTCAGGGTCGCCGGTCGTCATGACGAGCCGGACGGGTGCGTCGAGCTCACGGTAGAAGCCACCGAGCGGATACTCGTTGCCGGCGTCGTCGAGCATGACGACCCGCCACGCCCCGCCCGGCCGGGTCTGCATGACGATGCGGTCCTCGGGCGTGGTGAACTCCCGCGGCCCGAACCACTGACTGAAGCCGGCCGGCGTCGTCCACGCCGTGTACACACGTTTCGGCTCTGCGGGGAGCCTGCGGGTGATCGAATACTCGACGGTGTTCACGGCGTGCTCCTTGCGAGGGTGGAGAGCCGGCACGTCGCCGGCCCTCCACGTGCGGTCAGGCGTAGACGGCGGCGAGCCACTCGGACCAGGTGCCCTCGGCGGTCGCCTGGTCGATGTCGGCGAAGATGTGGTGGCCGGTGAGGATCATGCCGCCGCCGCCCACGAACCGCAGCAGCGCGTCGTCGGTGCGCACGCCCAGGAACCCGGGCTCCAGGGCCACGTCGACCACGCCGACGATGTCCCGCCCGCCGACGGTGAACTGCGCCTTGTCGCCCTCGCTGACCGGCCCGGTCAGACCGACGGCGCCGACGATGCCGGCCCATGCCTGCTCCTGGTCGGACTGCTGCGGCCCGAACGCGGTGACCGGCACGGCGGTGCGACCCGGGAAGTGCACCAGGTACTGCTCGAGCGTGCGCAGGTAGAGCGGGTTGCCCTTGCGCAGCGCGTCATACTGCTCCTCCCAGTCGCCGGTCATGATGCCGCTGTGCACCAGCCGCAGTGCGGTGCTCCCGCCGTCGCGGCCCTCGACGAGATACTCGAACGCCATGAACGCGCCGTCTTCGGCGGGCACGCCCTTGTACGCGAAGCGGTGCGGCGGCTCCCACGCGGTCACCGTCGACTCGGCGGTGAACCCGGGCATCGTGAACGTCCCGCGGCCGCCGACGCGCGGCTCGACCTCGGTCCTGCCCATGAACCAGGAGTCGATGCCGGGGCCGGTGGCGATCGCGTCCCAGACCTGCTCGGGCGTGGCCGCGATGTCGATGTCGTGGGTGAGCTCGAATTCGTGCGACATGTCAGGACTCCTCGGTCTGTGGGCGGTGCTGGCTTTCGATCTGGACGTCGATGTCGGCGTCGACGGCTGCCACGTCCATCGGACGGCCGCCCTCCGGACGCAGGCTCGGATGGATCGCGACGACGACCCTGTGGTCACGGCCGCCTTCGGCGTGCTCATCGTGATATCGGCTCACCAGCGCGGCGACGGCCGCGGTCAGCTCCTGGGCGAACGCGGCCCGGTCGGCCGCGGACGCGAACCGCACGGTGCCGTCGAGCGCGAAGGTGGCGACCGGCTTGCCCGCCCGGGCCGCCCCGGTGATGAGCGTGCCGACCTCCTTGACGAGCCGGGCCGCGACAGCGAGCAGCCATCGCGCGGACAGCCTGTCGGGCGACTTCGCCGGGTCGGGCGCCACGGCCGAGAGCGCCGTCGGCGAGATCACGAACGACGCGGCCGCGGCTCGCAGCACGCGCTCCGTGACGTTGCCCTTGCGTCGCTCCTCGACCAGCTCGACGAGCCCGTGCGCTTCGAGCGTCTTGAGGTGGTAGTTCACTTTCTGCCGGGGCAGGCCGACGATCGCCGCGAGGCTGGTCGCCGAGTGCGGCTCGACCAGCAGCGACAGCAATCGCGCCCGGATCGGGTCCAGCGCTACCTCTGCCGCGCTGGCCTCCTCGATGACTCCCACTTCGAACATGCGAGAACCGTACCCGCCGAAAACTCGAACTGTCAAGACAAGAAAAATTGTCGGACCCCATCGCTACAGTGACCGCTGTGACATCGCAGGTGCGGGGACCGCGGGTCTCCACCATCGAGTTGTTCTTCGACCTTGTCTTCGTCTTCACCGTGATGCAGCTGGCCAACGTGTTCGTCAAGCACGTGGACGCGACCTACGCGCTCCGGGTGCTGCTGATGCTCGGCATCATCTGGTGGATGTACGGCGGCTACGCCTGGCTGACCAACGCGGTCGCGCCCAGCAGCACGCTGCGCCGCACACTCCTGCTCACCGGGATGGCCGGCTTCATGGTCATCGCCCTGTCCATCCCGTATGCGTTCGACGGCGACGGCTGGGCCTTCGGCGTGGGATATGCCCTCGTCACCGTCGTCCACTCCGCACTGTTCCTGCAGGCCGACGACAACGCCTCGATCGGCACCGCGATCGCCGGGCTGGCCCCGATCAACGGCACCTCCGCCCTCATGGTCCTCGCAGGCGGATTCCTCGGCGGCGCTTGGCAGTACGGGCTGTGGACCGCGGCGCTCGTGCTGGTCGTCGCCGCGCCGTACCTGCAGCGCAGCATGGGGATCTGGACGATCGACGCGGGCCACTTCGCGGAACGGCACGGGCTGGTCGTCATCGTCGCCATCGGCGAGTCGGTCATCTCCATCGGCCTCGCCTTCGCCGGCATGCACATCGACCCGGCGGCGCTGCTCGTGGCGTTGCTCGGCCTCTGCATCGCGTACTACCTGTACTGGAACTACTTCTCCGGCGACGAGACCCGCGCCGAGCACGCGCTGCACGCCATCGCCGAGCCCGCCCGCAAGGCCCGGGTCGCCGTTGTGGCGTGGGGCTACGCGCACTACTTCCTGATCGCCGGCATCGTGTTCACCGCGGTCGGGGTGAAGCTGTCGGTCGGGCACGCCTTCGAGCCGCTGCACTGGCCGAGCGCCATCGTCCCGAGCGTGGGTGTCGCCACGTTCCTGCTCGGCCACGCCTGGTTCCTGTCCACATTGGAGGTGCCTGGAGCCTGGTACCGGGTGGCCGCGGCAGCCGGCGTCATGGCGGCGATCCCGTTAGGACACTGGCGGGCCGTCGCCCAGGTCACCGCGGTCCTGCTCGTGATGGCCGCCGCGGTGATCGCGAAGGACATCAAGACCGTCCGCGCCCAGCACACCACCGCCATCCACGACTTCGGCCGCTGACCGCACCGGCCGTGGGCCCGCCCGCAATGGCGACGGGCCGGCGGCCATGCCCGACGAATCGGCCCTGCGGCGGGCTGAGCGACATGACCCGACGGGCGCCAGGCCACCGGGCAGGACCCGACGGCCGCCGGGACCTGACGGGCGCCGGGAACCTGGCGGGCGCCGGGCCCGTCAGGCAGGACCGACCGAACGGCGCGGCAGCAGGCAGGATCCCACGGGCGGCGGGGCCAGCGGGCAAAGCCCGGCCGGCGGCGGATTGAACCCGGTAGGTGGCAGGCCAGCGGGCAGAACCCGACGGCCGGCGGGCCAGCGGGCCAGCGACCGGACCCCATAGACGGCGGGC